>NZ_PSQF01000191.1:0-843 GCF_003324125.1 Subdoligranulum sp. APC924/74
GAGGACGGAAAGAAGAAAATCCGGCAGTTTGAGAACCGGGAAAAGATGTTGCGTCAAAAGCTATCCAAAGAGGAACGCAGAACACGCAGCCACCGCCTTATCGTCCGGGGAGCGGTCTTTGAGAGCATTGTGCCGGAAGCCAAGAGCATGACCGACGAGGAAGCTACCGCGCTTCTCCGGCTTGCCTTGACGAGTGAACCAGCGCGGGAATATCTGAAAAAACGAGCCGAGGGAACGACAAGCTGAAAATCCCTTAGGAACTAAGGGCGCACTTATACACCCTTACGGGCGTGTGCGCTCTGCCGAGGGCTTATCTCCGCACAGGGAATTTTCCCCGCGCTCCGATTGGCGGCTTTGCCGCAACAAGGGGCTGCACCCCTTGCGCCGCTTTGCGGCTATCCCTGCACACCCACAAAAACAGTACACCCGCCGTTGGCGTCTGTACCATTTTTGCGGGTTTTATTATCCTATCCGGGAGGTGATACCCATAGCCATTTATCATTGGAACATCGGCATTGTGAGCCGAGGAAAAGGCAAATCAGCCGTTGCCGCAGCTGCCTACCGCAGCGGCGAAAAGCTGACAAACGAATGGGACGGAATGACCCATGACTACACCCGCAAAGGCGGCGTTGTCCATACAGAAATCCTACTGCCGCCCCATGCCCCGCCCTCTTTCTCTGACCGTTCTACCTTATGGAACAGCGTGGAGCTTTACGAGAAAGCCGGGAACGCCCAGCTTGCCAGAGAGATTGACGCAGCGCTCCCCATAGAATTATCCAGAGAGGAACAGATCCGGCTTGTCCGGGAATACTGTTCCTCTCAATTTGTTTCCAGAGGAATGTG
>NZ_PSQF01000192.1:0-795 GCF_003324125.1 Subdoligranulum sp. APC924/74
ACTTTGGTTCGGATGATTTCGGCGGTGATGATTTCTGACGGAAAACGTCACCGGTAAAATATCGTACATGACAGAAAGGACTTTACTATGAAAGAGACTATTTGGAAAAGCATTCTTTGCGCAGTGCTCGTTACGCTGACTGCTTGCGTCCTGTGCACCGGCGCATTCGCTGCCAAGTATACCTGTATCAAGAGTGGCTGCACCAGAGAGGCGGCTAAGGGCTCCGCCTATTGCTGGGTACATAAACCTACTAAGAACAATTCCAGCGTCTCCGGCAGCGGCTCCAGACCGTCCGGCAGCTCCAGCACAAAACATAAATACACCTGCATCAAGGACGGCTGCACGAGAGAAGCGGATAAGGACTCAGCTTACTGCTGGGTACATCGCCCTTCCAAATCTTCCACCAAGAGCAGCGCTTCTTACAGCTCCAAATCTTCGTACAGCAGTTCTTACACAAGCAGTAAAAAATCCTATAAGACGTATGATTCCTATGACGATGGCTACGATGCCATCTACGATGATGACGACTACGATGAGGATCGCTACGACAGCGACCCGGACTACGCAGCAGGCGTAGATGACGCTATGGACGAGTTGGATTGGTAACACAACAGTTTATGCAAATGACAGGAGGTTCCCTATGAAAGCATTTATCACGATCACCGGATTGAAGTTCCATTTTGGCAGCAAGCCTTTTGCGGTTGGGCAAAAGGTCAAGCTGGTCAAAGAGCCTGACAATGAATATGACAGCGAAGCAATCAAGGCAGAGTTGCCGGGGCTTGGTTGCGCAGGTTA
>NZ_PSQF01000193.1:0-787 GCF_003324125.1 Subdoligranulum sp. APC924/74
TTTTGGCAACGCAGATGCCGTGCCGCAGCCGCCGGAGCGGTGCTTAAGCCGTCAGGCGGGAATTGTGCGGTGTTGCCATAGATAAGACATCGCGTTATAAAAATTATAGCTGCCCTGTTGAGGACAGCTAAGAGGAGAGATAACAGGTTAAGCACAGAATTTCAAAATGCCGAAAGCAGCGCCGATCAGCCCCAGCGGGACCAGCAGCAATAGGCCGCCCGCCACAAACAGGCAGACCAGCAGCACCGGCAGCGCTACCGCAAACAGCAGCGCGGCAATCACTTTGGCTGCGCACCAGGTCAGGTGCAGTGCCAGCCCGATGGAATGGAAAAATAGCCAGCCAAACAAAAACAATACAAACATGGTAAACAGCACGGTGCTACCTCCTTTTTATCACACACATCGGCAGGCGTTTTGCCTGCTTATTGAATATAACGAGCGGAAAATGCAGATTTGAGCAGACAAATAAAATGTTTTTGAAAAATTTAAGAGGCGGAACTATGAATTTTGATACCCCGCCCCAAGCCTTGACTATTTGCGGCGAGTGGAATAAAATTTTTGAAGATACCCGGCACAAGCGGCAGGCCGCGCCGGACTGCCTGTTTGCCCGCGCGTACCCTGCGCGGCCTGGGGGAGCTGCCCGCCGTGCAGGAAATGTACCCGCAGAAGGTTAAGGCAATACCGCACAATTCCCGCCTAACGGCTCAAGTACCGCTCCGGCGGCTGCGGCACGGCATCTGCGTTGCCAAAATGCTCGATAATGTCGGGTTGCGGTACCCGCATCGTG
>NZ_PSQF01000194.1:0-723 GCF_003324125.1 Subdoligranulum sp. APC924/74
GTTCCCCATGAAGCGTTTTGTCAAGTGCTTTTTTGAGTTATTGACGCAAATTATCGTGAAAGTGCGAAAGTGCAAAGTGCAAAGGGTCTGCGTTTTGCACTTTCAGATTGCGGGTTCGGGTGGCTGCTTCTTCTTGATGAAGTTATACCATTGACCGCCGACACGCCTTGCTCCTAAAATGCCGCCCATGTTGCGCTTGGCGTTCTGTACCGTCCTCTCGGATATTCCGGCTTCGGCTGCGGCTTTTACAATGTCCTCACTGGCAAGCTCTTTCCCGTCTGCAAGCAGGTCAAGTATCAGCCGTTCCGCCTGTTCGGTCTTGGTGGCGGTGTTCCCGCCCGCGCCGGACAGCAGCTCGTCGGCGGTTATATCATATTCGCCTATCCACGAAAAGCCCGTTTCCGGGTCAAGGCAAAAGGCAACGGGCTTGCCCTCCGGCGCAAGGGAAGATTTGTCATGGACGATAACGCGCACATTCGGTTCTCGCTTCACGCGCCCGATCAGCAGGACGCTCCTTGCTGCGGCGCGGAAGTCGATAGAACCTAAGCCCCGGTATGCGCTCTGCCCTCCGGCAGCTTTGTTGAGATGTCCGATAAGGATAACGGCGCACCCGGTACGCTCGGCAACATCGGCAAGGCGGCGGAACATGGGGCGCACTTCGTTTGCCCGGTTCATGTCGGTTTTTTCGCCCATGTACGCCTGTATGGGGTCAAGGATAATCAG
>NZ_PSQF01000020.1:0-38990 GCF_003324125.1 Subdoligranulum sp. APC924/74
TCCAGTATTATCTGCGCTTTTGGCTTAGCATCTGCCGCACCTCGCTCGCCGTATCGGCACTTAGAATTATGCGGTATTGCTCTAACTCTATTTTGTTACATTGTTTCGCGGTACAAAAGGCCGCTGCTGCCCGTCAGGGCGGCAGCAGGGTCAACGGACTTGCTGCCAATGCGCAGCTCCCAGATCAGGGTATGCTCCTCACTGGTGGTGCCCAGTTCTTCGCCGCGGGCAAGGCTCTGCCCACGCTGCACCTTTACGGCATCCAGCCCAAACAGATAGCTCTTAACCCCGCAGCCATGGTCAATCACCACAGTGCCGCCGGTCAGCGCCAGCGTTCCGGCGTACACCACAGTACCCGCCTGCGGTGCCGTAACGACGGTACCCGCTGCGGCGTTATAATTGATGCCAGTTGCCCGGCCGGTAATGGTTCCATCGGTGCGCAGCCGCGCGCCGTAATCCGCCAGAATCGCACTGGGCACCGGCGAGGCAAAATTGCCCTGCCACAGCTTTTCGCTGCTGCCCTGTGTGTAAAGGGGCCAGATCGCATTTTTATATTCCGTTGCTGCGCCCGGTATGTCTGCCTCTGCGGCCACATCCACGGTTTTGGCTTCGCTCTGCATCACGTTCAGGGTCAGCTCCTGGGTCAGGCTGCCGCAAGTCACGGTCAGGGTATGGGGGCCACCCTCGGCATTATAGGTTACCGGGATATAGCCCATATACCCACCGGTCACCGGGCGGAACCATACATCCCCCAGGTCGGTTTCCACGGTCGGCTCGCTGCCATCCAGAATGCCGGTAATGACCAGTGCCGCCACGCCGCCCTGGCTGACGCGTTCACTGCTGAGCACCGCCTTGGGCTGGATATTCATGGTATAAGATGCACAGTACCGGTACCAGCCGGTGGCATCGCCGGGGTCCGCCGTGTTGCGGTAAGCGGTCAGGGTCAGCTCATAGCTGCCATTTTTGGGGTAGGCATACATCGCAAAGGCAGCGGCATCCCCCTGCACCACAACGCTACCGGCCGAATCTTTCAGCGTAAGGGTCGTGCGCTGCGCCCAGTCCGGCAAAACCAGCTCCGGGGCAGCTTCCGTCATTTCGCCCAGCTTTTGCACCGTCAGGGTGCTGGGCTGTTCAAACGTGCGGTTCAGCACATTGCCCAGCACCGGCACACTCCAGTCATAGCCGATCGGTTCCAGTTTCGTATCGCCCAAAGTGGGGTGCTGCGTGGGAAGTTTGTCATCGCCCGTCATAGCGTACATGGCGTACCCGGCACCGCCCAGCAGCACCGCCAGCATAACCACCACCATAACCAGCCACAGCAAGAGCTTTTTCATGGCGTTCCCTTTCCTTGGCACAGCAGAAAAATCGAAATTCAGTCTGATTTTATAGTCACTACCGTCATTTTTCTTATTTTCAGCAGCGCCTTATGGTTTATCTGAGCCTTTTTTATCATTTAATAAGTATCACTACTGATTGCAAGAAACACGAACAGCCGGGCCGAAGCCCGGCCATTTTCACTTTTCTGCTGGCTGTTCCGGCTTATTCAGCATCGTCAGCAGCCTTTTCTTCGGCGGCTTCTGTCGGTTCATTGTCGATGGGCAGATATTCGTCGTCATCGTCATAATCGTCGCCGTCATCGCTGTACAGCAGGCGCTCGTATTCGTCCAGTTCCTTTTCGCGGCGGCGCAGGTAGAGCGCAGCGGCAGTCAGGGCACCGGCAGCAGCAAACAAAAACGCCAGAATGGCACCAAAAGTGGATTTCTTCATCATAATACTTTTCCTCCGCGTATTCTAAAAGGGATGGGTCTGTAAAATATTATACCCGATTAACCGGGTGAATACAATCTTTCCCTTGTAAATTTTTCACACAAAAAGGTTCAGGTATTAAGGTGATACCGCACCATTCTCCACAGCATGGTCTCCGGAAAATTTCTTCACCTGCCACTGCTTGCTTTTTATTCCGGCTGCCACTGGCGCATAATGCCCGCAAATGCGCTTGGTACCGCGTATTCCCCGTTCAGCTCCGCGCGGCTGGCCCAGACGCAGCCCTCCGGCGCCGTGCCTGCGGCTGTGCCGCAAAACCCGCTGATCTGCCAGATGCGATGGGTGAACACATGGCGGGTGCTTTGCAGCGGGGCCTGCCACTGCACACAAAGGCCAATGGCGCGCAACGCGGCGTCCAGTTCCGGTTGGGTCATGGCGGTACCCTCAAAGGCAAGGGGCTGCCACAGCCCGGCCAGCAGCCCTTTGGACGGGCGGCGCTGCAAAAGCACGCCCTGCGGCCCGGTGATCAGCGCGGCCGTGACCGGCACCAGCGTTTTTTCCGGCTTAGCCGTTTTGACCGGCAGCTGTTCGGCCCGGCCTGCAGCGCGGCCCTTGCACTGAGCAGCCAGCGGGCAGACCTCGCACTTTGGCGCACCGTTGGGCAGGCAGACCAGCGCCCCCAGTTCCATCAACGCCTCGTTATAAGGGCCGGGGCGTTCCTTGGGCATTTCTTCCAGCACACGGGCTGTGAACTCGCGCTTGGCGGCAGGTTTGGTAATATCGGCAGAGTTATTATCCAGCCGGGCAAATACCCGCAGCACGTTGCCGTCCACCGCCGGGGCTGGGATGCCAAATGCAATGGAGGCAATAGCCCCAGCCGTGTAATCCCCAATGCCGGGCAGAGCGCGCAGGGCGGCATAATCTGCGGGAAGCTGGCCGCCGTACTGCCGGCAGACGATCTGCGCCGCCTTTTGCATGTTGGCCACCCGGCTGTAATACCCCAGCCCCTGCCACAGCTTGCGCAGCTTGTCCGGGTCGCAGGCGGCAAGGGCGGCGGGGTCCGGCAGTTCGGCCACAAAACGCTCGTAATAGGGCAGCGCCGCCGAGACGCGGGTCTGCTGGAGCATGATCTCGCTGACCCAGATATGATATGCCGAAGGCTCCTGCCGGAAAGGCAGGAGCCTTCGATTCAGTTCAAACCATTGGATCAGCGGTTCGCTGACCGCCCCCATTAAAAACCGCCGCAGGTGCGCGGGAAGGCAATGACATCACGGATGTTGGGGATGCCGGTGACATACATCAGCAGGCGCTCAAAGCCCAGGCCGTAACCGGCATGCTTTACGCTGCCAAAACGGCGCAGGTCCAGGTACCAGTCATAATCTTCGCGCTTCAGGCCCAGTTCATCCAGGCGGGCCAGCAGCACATCCAGGCGCTCCTCACGCTGGGAACCGCCGATCAGCTCGCCAATGCCGGGCACCAGCATATCGGCGGCGGCAACCGTCTTGCCGTCCTCGTTCATGCGCATATAGAATGCCTTGATCTCTTTGGGGTAATCGGTAACAAACACAGGCTTTTTGAACACCTGCTCGGTCAGGTAGCGCTCGTGCTCGGTCTGCAGGTCAATGCCCCAGCTTACTTTATACTGGAAGTTGTCATCGTTCTTTTTCAGCAGTTCGATGGCATCGGTGTAGCTCACGCGGGCAAAATCGCTGTTGGCAACCAGCTCCAGACGCTCGATCAGGCCCTTATCAAAGAACTGGTTGAAGAATGCCAGCTCGTCCGGGCAGTTATCCAGCAGGTAGCGGATGACATACTTGGTCATGGCCTCAGCGGTGTCCATGTAGGTATTCAGGTCAGCAAATGCCATTTCCGGCTCAATCATCCAGAACTCTGCGGCATGGCGGGTATCATAGCTCTTCTCTGCGCGGAAGGTGGGGCCAAAGGTGTAAACCTTGCCCAGGGCCATTGCCATGGCCTCGGCTTCCAGCTGGCCGGAAACCGTCAGGTTGACCGGGCGCTTGAAGAAGTCCTTGCTGTAATCCACCTTGCCGTCCTCGGTCTTGGGCACATCGTTCAGGTCCAGGGTAGTAACCTGGAACATCTCGCCTGCGCCTTCGCAGTCAGAACCGGTAAAGATGGGGGTGTGTACATAGGTAAAGCCGTTCTTGTGGAAGAACTCATGCAGGGCATAAGCGGCCTGGCCGCGCACACGGAACGCAGCGTTAAAGGTGTTGGTGCGGGGGCGCAGGTGGGTCAGGGTGCGCAGGTAATCCATGCCCATCTTGTTTTTCTGCAGCGGGTAATCGCTGCCGCAGGTGCCCAGCACCGTAACGGTATCGGCGTTGATCTCAAACGGCTGCTTAGCGTTGGGGGTCAGCACCAGGGTGCCGGTCACTTCAAAGCTGGTGTACAGGCCGGATTTTGCAACCTCGGCATAGTTTTCCAGCTTGTCCGCCTGGAAAACGATCTGCACGGGCTTATAGCAGCTGCCGTCTGCCAGAGAGATAAAACCGATCTTTTTAGAATCGCGCACGGTTTTTGCCCAGCCGCAGACAGTAACTTTGGTACCATCCGCCGGGGTAGCCTTATAGAGCGATGCAATTTCAACTCGTTCCATGTGTTCCCACTCCTAAAATGCAAATGTAGGGGGTGTATCTGAAAACAAAGAAAATGACGACTATTTCGCAAGCACATGCCGGATTCAAGGCAAAAGGCCGCAGGAATCCTTTGTGGATTCCAAGGCTTTTTAACGCGGAATCCGGCTGCGATTGTAGAAATAGGGCAATACCGCATAATTCTAAGTGCCGATACGGCGAGCGAGGTGCGGCAGATGCCAAGCCAAAAGCACAGATAATACTGGATGCTGCAAAGGTGAGCGCCGCCAGTGGCGGAAACAGCGAACCGAAGCAGGGGCAGCGGTCGCAGAGTGCGAGGGGCTTTTGCCCCCGAAGCACGATGCGGGTACCGCAACCCGACATTATCGAGCATTTTGGCAACGCAGATGCCGTGCCGCAGCTGCCGGAGCGGTGCTTAAGCCGCAAGGCGGGAATTGTGCGGTGTTGCCATAGGCTAAATTTTCGACTTTTCAGTTACACCTAGATAAAATGTATTATAACGTGTGATGCTTAAAAAGTAAAGCGCTTGTTATTTGCGGCGCTTTTTGCTCTTTTTGTGCAGGGCCGGCACGGCCCAGATGGCCGCCAGCAGCACCACTCCTGCCGCACTGAGCGCTGCCCCCGCGGTAAGACCGGGTGTTTTGTAGGTAAACGCCACCGTATGGCTGCCGGGTTCCAGCGCCACGCCGAGGAAAGCCGTATCTGCCCGCAGCACTTGGGCCGGGGTACCGTCCACCGTCACGCTCCAACCAGTAGAATACGGCAGCTGCACCACCAGCACGCTGCTGCGGGTGGTGGTGATTTCTCCACCCAGGCTGTTGGTGCCAAGGGTCACATTCTGCAGGTTTTCGGCCCCAAGGTTCTCCGCACGGGCCGCAACGGTATCTAGCTTCTGGCATTCCACCGCCAGGCGGTCAAACTGGTAATAGCCCGCAAAGGGCAGTACAATCGTGATCTGCTGCAAGGGTTCATCACTGGTGCCAAAGTTATACACAAAGTCATGCCGGCCACAGTAATACTGGCTGTTGGGGCGGTTATACTCAATGCGGCCCTCACCAATGTTGCTGAGCAGGCGCAGATAGACACTGTCCTTGCGCCAGAAATGCGCATACTGCTTTTGCAGGCTGCGGCGGTCATGGGCGCTCATGGCGCTCAGTTCTTCTTCGCTCATCGCATCCAGCGGGCTGGTGGCCGTGTACTGCATGCCCTGCACCACAAAGGCGGTCTCACAATCCGCCACCGGCTGGGCAATGGTCAGGGTAATGCGCCCGCCGTCCTGCGGGGCATAGTAGGTGGTTTCATCCAGCTGCTGCACGCCGTCCAGCTCCATTTCGGCTGCGGGGCTTACCGTATCGCCGGTCAATTCCGCTTCCGGCAGCAGGCCGGTTTCTTCCAGCACTACGCCGTCCAGCAGGGCATCCTGCTTTTGCAGCGGGGTCAGGGCATCATAGGTTTCGCGGCTGATCTGGTTTTGCGCCGTATAGCCGATGGGCAGCGCCGCCGTATTGGGGTAAACCGCAACCGTGCTGCCGCCGATTTCCGCTGCCTGCACGGCCTGGCTGTCAAATAAGGCGGGCAGCGCCCCGGTGGAATCCGGTGCGCAGAGGGCGTATTTCACGCCGAACAACGTTTCCAGCGGGGTGCGGTTCTGCAGACCGCGGTAATCATATTCCACCGGGGTGTTCTGCCCCAGTTCCCGGAACAGGCTGGAAAGGTAGCTGTTGTTCAGGCTGAAAAAGTACCCGGTGCCATACACATCCAGCAGCATGGGGCTGTTGATCGGCTCGTTCACCAGCGAGTCATACCGCCAGTAGCTTTGGTCCTCCATCAGATGCAGGGCCACGGCGGGGTTGTCCTGCACGGTGGTGCTCCAGGCGTAACCGGCGGGGCGGTACTCGTTCACGGCATCGGCTTCCTCAATGCCATAGTAGCCGCCAAGGTTCATCACCACGCCAAGGCAGCAGCCCGCCAGTAAAACAGCCTGCACACCGCGGCGGCTGACACCATCTGCCGCCAGCACAAACACGGCCAGCAGCACCAGCAGCAGCGCGCCCAGCAGGGCGGTCTCCGTGCGGCCCTGCTTGACGCAGAACGCCACCACGCAGTAAACCGCCAGCAACGCAAACAGGTTGCGCTTTTCTTTCGGCTCAAACGCCGTTATGCCGGGGCAGACCCGCGCCAGGATAAAGGCTTCCAGCATGGTGAACGCCCACACCCAGCGGTTGGAAACGTAAGAAATCCCGTTCAACACACTGCCCGCCTGCGGCACCAGCAGCAGGGCCAGCAGACCCAGCCACGCGCACTTGAGCACGGTGTTCTGCCGCGGCTTGGCAAACAGCACCAGCACACCCAAAAACGCCGCCGAGGTCACCCCCGCATAGGTAGAGTAAGCATCATACCCCATGCCGGTGGTCATGTTGGCCAGCAGCTCAAAAAAGCGGTAGAACGGGTAAGGCGCGGTTTCCCGCGTTAAGCCAAAGCGAGCGCTGCCGAACAGCTCCTGCGCGGTGGGCAGCAGGGTGACGGCTGAAATTGCAATGCCCACCAGCGCAAACCCGATGAACTTTGCCAGCAGCGGTGGCAGGGTGCGCAGGTTTTTGGCCCCGTACCGCTTGCTGTACACCGCAATGGCGTACAGCACCAGTAGCACCGCAGCCATATAAAAGAACAAAAAGTTGGAGAGTGCCGTCAGCACAATGGCGGCAATGTACAAAACCGGGCTGCGGCTCTCAAACAGATCATCCGCTCCCAGCAGCATCAGGGGGAAGCAATACATCGGCACCAGGAACACCGGTTCGATCAGCCCTGCCTGGATGGGCCACGCACTGAACACATAGGCCAGCGCACCCAGCAGGGTGCCAAAGCGGCTGTTGCCATGGCGGCGGCTGAACGCCATAAAGGCCAGCCCCGCCAGGTAGAGCCGCAGCACGATCAGGCCCTCCAGCAGCTGCTCGGTCCACCGGCCGGGCACAAAGGCTGCCAGCAGGTCCAGCGGGTCACCCAGGCCGTAATAGCTCAACGTGGTAATGATATCCGCACCGTAACCGATGGAAAAATCCCAGGTGGGCACCGCCGCGCCGGTCAGCACACAGCGCGCGGCCTGCCGCAGCCAGCGGCCATAATAGACCAGAAACGGGTAATGCTGCTTGAGGGTATCGCCATATTGGATAAAGCTCTGCCCATTCAGCGCAAAAATAGCAGCCCAGATGCCCATCAACAGGGCAAACAGCGCCGTATAAGCCAGCACCAGCGCCCCGCGGCCCTGCCTGCGGCCCGGTGCGTGGATCAGGATGGTGTTCTGCATGGTATCCTCCTGCGGGGCGGGTGGTGTTCCACCCCGGTTTTTATGGCAGTCCCGCATCGTTCCGGATGCCGCCCGTCGGGAATCATGCGGTGCTGCCTTATCTTTGTCCAGTATATTCTATTTTGTTTTGCGTTGCAAGGGCGTTTTGCCGCGGTTACACGCTGCCGCCAAACAGGGCTGCCAGTGCCTTTGCCGCGTACTGCCCGGCCCGTACTGCCTGCTGCACCGTGTTGGCGTGGCCGCCTATTTCGATCAGCAGCGCACCGGGGCTGACATCCTGATTATAGAACCGGTACCCGCACAGGACCGGCCGGGTCAGGCCGGGGTACAGCATTTCCATGCGTTCCTCCCACTTGGCGGCAAAGCAGAGGTTCAGCCGCCAGTTGGGCAGCTGGACGGTGCCGCCGTTATTGCACCCGGCAATGATCATGACCTGTGCAGTCGGCTGGCCGTCCAGCGTTGTCAGGGGGCGCACACGGGCATCGCCGCTTTCCATCGCGTCGCGGTGTACATCCAGCACCACTTTGATGCTGGGGTATTCTTCCAGGTAGCGCCGCGCTGTCTGGGCGCTGCGGGCGTAACTTTCGGTGTAGCTGGGGGAATCATGCAGGGTGGTATCGTGCAGGGTGGTGATCCCGGCATCGTTTAGCACTTTGGTCATTGCCTCCCCAACCGCGCACATGTTCAGGGTGGTATCTTTGGTGCGGGCGGTAAAGTCGGGGTCATACACCGGGGTGTCCCAGGTCTGGTAGGTTTCCGTTGCGTGGGTGTGCAGGATCAGCACCTGCGGGTCCGGGCTGCCGGGGGTAACGGTAAAGGGCAGCGCACCCTGCGCCGCGGTGGCAATGGTTGAATCTGGTTCATCCGTTGCATTTTTGATACTGCCCGCCGCAAGGGCAATATATCCCTGCCCGCTGCCCTGGCCGAAAGTCCGGTCAAGGATGGGCGCTGTCGTCTGCACCCCCGGCGGTATGGTAATGGTTGGGGCCGGGTTGGCTTCCGGTTCCGCCGTGGGCTGCGGTGTGGGGCTGGGGGTTGGCTGGACGGATGGTTCCGGGGTGGGCTGCGGCGGTGATTCCGATGATTCTGCCAGGGCGGCAGCTGGCTGGGCCTGCGGAGGTTCCACCCCTGCCTGCTGCCAGAGCGTGAACGCCGCGCCGGGCGAACAAAACAGCAGGGCCAGAACCCTGCCGCCGGGCACCACACGCAACGCCAGGGCGCTGCCCGCTAACGCCGCGGTGCACAGCAGCGCACCCAGCACACGGCCCGCATTGCGCATGGCAAACACCCCCTTGCGGAATAGATATGCCCCCACCGCCGGGCAATATGCCCCCAGCCATGCCTGCCTGCCCCGCAAACATTGCAATATTAGCGCCAAACACGAAAAAAATTTATAAAAACACTTGCAACCGGCCAAAATATATGCTAGTATAATTTGTACTGTTATGGGTAAACCAAGGAGGTGGAACGAATGCCTAATATTAAATCTCAGAAAGACCGCGTTGCTCAGTCCAAGAAAGAGGCTGCACACAACAAGGCCATCAAGTCCAACCTGAAAACAGTTGTCAAGAAGGCAGACGCTGCCATCGACAGCAATGCCGAGAACAAGGACGCCGCCATCAAGGTCGCTGTTTCTGCTCTGGACGCTGCCAAGAACAAGGGTGTCATTCACAAGAACACTGCCGCCCGCAAGATCAGCCGCATGGCTAAGCGCAACAACAAGGCCGCTGCTGCAGAATAAGATTGCATGAACAATGCCCGCCGGTTTTTATCGGCGGGCATTTTCATTTGTATATTGGTTCTTGGCACATATTCGCCGGTTTAATTCTGGTCCTTGCTTTTGCCCACCAGCGCGGCCATCAGGGCAAACACCAAACTGGCGGTAATTCCCCCCGCCGCTGCGCCAATGCCGCCGGTGAACACACCGGGCAGCCCAATTTCATCCACGGCCTTCACCACACCCTGGGCCAACAGATGCCCGAACCCCAGCAGCGGCACACTGGCCCCGGCCCCGGCCAGCTTTGCCAGCGGGTCATACAGGCCAACGGCGCTCAGGATAACACCGGCCACCACATAACCGGTCAGGATGCGGGCGGGGCTCAGCTTGGTGTAATCAATCAGCAGCTGCCCCACCACGCAGATGGCGCCGCCCACCACAAATGCCCACAGATAATTCATGTGTTCTCCTCCTCTTCCGGGCAGCCAAGCTCCACGCAATGCGCAATGCCGGGGATGCTTTCCCCCTGCAAAAAGGTTGTCTGGCTCATCAGCGCCCCGGTGGAAAGAAAGAGCACCCGCCGCCAGCGCCGTTCCACCAGCCCCGGCAGAACATGCGCTGCCAGCACTGCAGCACTGCACCCGGCCCCGCTGCCGCCCGCCTGCACGTTCTGGGCGGCAACATCATACAGCAGGCATCCGCAGTCCTGGTGGTTTTCCACCGGACAATCAGCTTTGCGCATCAGCTCATGCAGCAGGGTGCTGCCAACTTCACCCAGATCACCGGTAAAAATGGCGTCAAAGTCCTGCTGGGTGGTGCCGGTGTCCGCAAAGTAGTGCAGCAGCGTTTGGGCCGCCGCGGGGGCCATCGCGGCCCCCATGTTGTTGATATCCTTGACCCCTGCATCACACACCCGCCCAATGGTAGCTGAAAGTACCGGCACGCCCGCGGCCCCACTGCCCCGCACCAGGCAGGCCCCGGCAGCGGTAGCAGTCCACTGGGCGGTCGGGGTGCGTTTGCCGCCATATTCCAGCGGGGTGCGGAACTGCCGCTCCGCCGCGCAAAAGTGGCTGCTGCTCATGGCGAGTATTTCATGCGCATAGCCAGCTGCCGCGCAGAGGGCCGCCAGGCACAGCGCTTCCGCCATGGTGGAGCAGGCACCATACAGCCCGGCAAAGGGCACCCCCAGCTGGCGCATGGTGTAATTACTGGCGGTGCATTGGGCCTGCAGGTCCCCCGCGAAGGCAAGCTCCACCTGCTGTTTGGTAATGCCCGCTTTGCGCAGGCAATGGCGGGCACAGCGCTGCTGCAGCATGCTTTCGGCCTGCTCCCAGCCGGTGCAGCCCTCGGCATCAAAGCCCGCATCCTGTACCAGCTCATCAAAGCCCTGTGCCAGCGGGCCTTCGCTCTCTTTTTTGCCGCCCACGGCGGCCCAGGCCGCCAGCACCGGCGGGTGCGGGAATATTACGGTATCGCCCCTTCGTATCGGCATAACAGGCAATCCCCTTTCCGGTTTGTTTGGGCTTAGTGTGCCGCAGCGGGGCAAAAAATATGCGCAGGGCAGCCAAAGCAGCGCCCTGCGCGATTATTTTGGGGTCAAAACTTATTCATCGCCCAATACACCAGCCCCCACACCCAGGAAGCCAGTGTGCCGAACGCCAGCACCGGGCCCGCGATGGTAAAAATTTTAGCGCCAACGCCCGTTATCCAGCCTTCGGCCTTGAACTCCACCGCCGGGCTGACCACTGAGTTGGCAAACCCGGTAATAGGTACCAGCGTCCCGGCCCCGGCCTTGGCGGCCAGCTTTTGGTACCAGCCCGGCACCGTAGTGATGGCGGAAAGCATCACCAGTGTGATGCTGGTCAATGTTCCGGCAAGGTCTTTATCGTACCAGCTCAGGTAGAACTGGCGCAGGGCTTCGCCCAACAGGCAGATGGCTCCGCCCACGAAAAAGGCCCACAGGCAGTCCTTGACGACCGGGCTGGGCGGATTGGCCCGCTTGACCATGGCGTCATAATTTTTTGGGGGCAGCTGCATACGGCACACTTCCTTTTATTTCAGTCTGCCGTTAGCTTTCCCGCCTGCCGTGCCGGTTATGCGCCAAAAAAGTTCACGTTGCCGCGGTAATAGGGTTCCGGCACCATGGTGCGGTACAATTCCTGCAAATCGCAGTGGATTTCTTCATCTTTGGCAAGCCCGCCCGCGGGCAGGCTGTAGATCTGGTACCGCACGCCAAACAGGCGGCTTTCCATAGCAGCGGCGTGGGCACCGGCCCGCAGGTAGAAGCCAATGCGCCGCCTTGCCACTGCCGGTTCTGGCGCTTCGGCGGGGTGTTCGCATTCAATGATCAGGCTCTGCTTGCGCGGGGCGTAATAGGCGGCAAGCTCTTTCAGCACCGCCGTGCCCACACCGCTGCCGCGGTACTGCGGTAAAACAGCAAAATAATCCAGCAGCACATTGCGGCACTGGGGTAGAACCGCCTGCCAGGCATATGCCATCAGGGCACCGGCCTCGTCATAAAACGCCAGCGGCTCATACAGGCCGCGCGTCATCATGCCCTGCACCGAAGCAAAGGGTTTCAGCTCCGATTCCGGGAAATCCCGCACCATCTGGCTGCGGTAAATGCTTTGTGCCTGCTCCACGTTCAGCAGCACGATCTTCATGGCAAACGCCCCTTTCCATTTGTGACAAAATTTAGTATAATAGAAAAAGACCCAACAACGCAAGCAGGAGGATTTTTCCTATGGAATGGACCGATATCCAAATTACCGTACCGCAGCAGTATGCCGAAACCGCCGAAGCGATTGCTACCATGGTATCCAACGGCGGCATTTATATTGAGGACTACCGCGACCTGGAACAGCAGGCATGGGAGATCGCCCATGTGGACCTGATCGAGCAGGACCTGCTGGATCAACCGCGCGATATTGTAAAGGTGCACATGTACCTGGCCCCGGACGAAAACCCGGCCGAGATCCTGCCCCTGTTCAAAGAGCGGCTGGAAGCCAGCGGCGTGGAGTACAAGCTGGAAACCAGCGGCATTGAACAGGAAGACTGGCAGAACGCCTGGAAGAAATATTACCACGCCATGGACATTGGCCAGCGCCTAGCCATTGTACCCGGCTGGGAAACCTATGATACTGACCGAATTGTGATCACGATGGACCCCGGCATGGCCTTTGGCACCGGCACCCACGAAACCACCAGCCTGTGCCTGGAAACGCTGGACAGCATGGTAAAGGGCGGCGAGCGTGTGCTGGATATCGGCACCGGCTCCGGCATTCTGGCCATTGCTGCGTTGAAGCTGGGCGCTGCCGAAGCCGAGGGCGTGGATATTGACCCCATGTGCGTGCGCACCGCCGGCGAGAATGCCGAGCGAAACGGCGTGGCCGAGCACTTTACCGTGCTGGTGGGCGATCTTTCTGACAAAGCCAGCGGCAAATACAACATCATCACCGCAAACATTGTGGCAGCGGCTATCTTGTCCCTTGCGCCGCATGTGCCGGTATTGATGGCGCCGGGTGCACGGTTCATTGCTTCCGGCATTATCGATACCCGCAAGGACGAAGTGCTGGCCGGGCTGCGTGCCGCCGGGCTGGAGCCGGTTGAGATCAAAGAAAAGCGCGGCTGGGTTTGCGTGATCTGCAAAAACGCCGCGGAGGTATAAACGCTATGCCGCACCGCTATTTTACCGCCGAAGTTGGCAATGGCCGCGCCGCCCTGAACGGCACCGACGCCCACCACCTGGCTGACGTTATGCGCGCCAAAATTGGTGAGAACGTGATTTTGTGTGACGCCCACGCTGTGGAGTATGTGGGCACCATTACCTCCATCCAGCCAGGCCGGGTGGAGTTTACCGTGACCGAGGGCTACCCCAGCGCCGCAGAGCCCAGTGTTGAAGTAACACTGTTTGCCGGGTACCCCAAGCTGGGCAAGCTGGAAGATACCATCCGCCACAGCGTGGAGCTGGGCGTGACCAATGTTGTGCCTTTTTTCAGCCGCTACTGTGTAGCTGCCCCCAAAAAAGAGGAAGCAAAAAACGAGCGCTACTGCCGCGTGGCTGTGGAAGCCGCCAAGCAGTGCGGCCGCGGCATTCTGCCCACGGTGGAGCTTCCCCTACCGGATTTTAACGCCGTGTGCGACCGCTTCAAGGACTATGACCTCGTGCTCTTCTTTTACGAGTGCGGCGGTGTTTCGCTGCGGGAAGTTTTCAACAAAGAACCGGGAAACCGTGCAAAACGGATCGCCGTGGTGACCGGCAGTGAGGGCGGTTTTGCCGCCGAGGAAGCTGCCCACGCTGCCGAATGCGGCGCCGTTACCGTTGGCCTCGGCCCCCGCATCCTCCGCTGTGAAACCGCTCCCCTCGCCGTCCTCTCCGCCGTCATGACATTGACGGGGAACCTGGAATAATACGAAATAAAAATTAAAAAAGAATAAAGAATAATGCTGGTGTGCGTGCCGCGCACGCACATTAAAATAGCTTTGTACCTTCTTTTTTGAGCCGAGCAGCGCGAGGCGGTCCACCTACATTATTCTTTATTCATTATTCTCTATTCATTAAAAATTCTCCCCGCACCCTTATCATATGCCGTAGGCGGCAAAGGGTGCGGGGAGACTTTTATAGTTCGGTTTGCATCAGAATGCTTTTGAGGGTGTTGATGTGAACGGATTCCACGCAGAAATTGCGCACACCAATGCGCATGAAAGCGGGCATGGTTTCCAGGTCTTTTTGCATAATGCCGCACAGGTACAGCGGCACGCCGCGCGTCTGGGCTGCGTGCATCATATCCTGCACCAAACGCAACACGGCAGGGTTATCGGCAGGGGTGGGCTTTTCCCGCCGGGAAACACCACAGGTATACTGCACCAAATCGTCCAGGTCCACGGCCAAAAAGTCAGCCCCGGCGTCAATGATCTCCCCTGCCATCAACGCAGCGGCGGGGATTTCGATCAAGCAGCCAACGGGCAGATTCCCGCAGAACGGCAAACCTTTTTCTTTCAGGCTCTCGTTGCAGCGCTTCATCTGGTCCATGCGGGTGCGCCAGGCATCCACATCGGGGATCATGGGGAACAGCACCTGCAAGGCACCTTCCGGTGCCTCCACTGCAGCCTGCATCAGGGCGGAAAGCTGGGTAAGCGCCGTGGTCTCTTCCTCCATCCGTGTCTGCAAGCCATCCATCCATTGACCGCAGTCGTCCGCAGCCCAATCGCAGGTGCGCACGGTAATGGGTTTGCCGCCGCTGTTCTTGATGCATGTTTTATAGGCTTCCACCTGCTGGGCTTCCGTCAGCTCCTTGATTACAACGGATTCCGTGCGCAGCAGTCCAATGCCGGAAGCCCCCGCCTGAATGGCTTTCTGGATGGCCTCCGGTGCGGCGCAGGCTGCGCTGGCCAGCAGAACAAACGGCGTGCCGTCCCGCGTGCGGCAGGGGGCCGCAGCCAACGGGTCGGGCAGGGCGTTGCTGTTTTGCAGCTCCTGCCGCCGTGCTTTCACCTGCCGCAGCTGGGCGGCGGTGGGGTCAATGATCAGCTGGGCGTGTTCAGCATCCACCACTGCGCGGCAGCCCGCCGCAGCAGCGGCTACCCCCTTGCCCAGCTGGAATACCGCCGGGATGCCCATGCTGCGCGCCATAATGGCGGCGTGGCTGGTTTCACTGTCCGTTTCCGAGGCAAGCCCCAGGATCATGCCCGGTGCCTGACCAAACAGATCGCTGGGGTAAAACAGCTCTGCCACCAGGATGCTGGGCTCCGTCAGGTGCAGACGGCGGCTGGGGCGGCCATCCAAAATATCCACCACGCGGCGGCAGGCATCGCACACATCCACGCTGCGCTCCCGGATGTAATCATCATCCACGTTTTTTAAGCGGCCTGCAAAAATCTGCTCCGCACGCTCCACGGCGGCAGCGCTGCCGGCACCGGCGGCTATGTAATCGCCAATTTCGTTGGTGAAGGATTCATCCTCCAACAGGGCAATCTGGAACATTAAAATATCGGCATCCTGCCCGCAGGCGTGCTGCTGCAGGCGGTTCAGTTCATCTTTTGCCAGCACAATGGCAGCTTCGTACAGGGCACGCTCCCGGAACGGGTCGCACACAATGCGGTGCAGGCCCGCCGCACCGCGGTCAATGCGAACAACAGGGCCGACTGTTAAGCCATCGGACACTGCCAATCCCTGAAAAGTTTGCATGTTGTCCTCCTTGTTGAACCTTCTTGTCTGTGCAGTCTTACAGGAATTTTGCCGACGGCATTTTGCTTAAAGTATGGCTGACCAGCGCGGTAACAAAGTCTTCCGGCACGGCTGTTGCCATGGCGGCTTCGCCAAGGATATTGCCTTCTTCCCGGCCAAGCAGGGTCTTATAGCGGTCCGCGGGGTCTTTATCGCACTGACCCATAAAAGTCAGGGCCAGCAGTTTGGGGGTATAGGGTACTTCACTCGGCACATCCACCATCTCCGCCGCTAGTTCCAGCGGGGCAATCGCGCCGCGGGTGGGGGCGGTCAAATTTTCGGAGAACGCCGCCGGGTAATGCTTATGCTGGCGGGCCAGTGCTTCGGTCAGCGCCAGGGTCGGCGCGCGGGAGATTGCCGCGCTCAGCTGGGCCTGGTATTCAGCGGCAAAGTCCTGCATAAAGCTGTTTTCATCGGGCAGAATGCCATACGCCGTACCGCCCAGGCGGCCAAATTCCCGCATGGTATCCATATAGCCCAGGGCAATGTTTTTGGCGGCACGCACACCGTCAAAATCAAACAGCGGCCCCAAGTCCCAATGGCTGCGGATGATGCGGGTAGGCAGACCTGTCAGGTTGGGGCGGGTCAGCCCAACGCCATCCACATCCACGCCGATCAGCTCGGTTGCCCCCATTTTGGCGGCCAGCTCCAGCGGCATATTGTCCCGCCAGCCGCCGTCAATGTACTTTACCCCGTCAATCTCATAGGGACGCAGCGCCGGGAAGCAGGCGGAAGAGGCCAGCATATAATCTTTCAGCTGCCCCTGCGGGATATCATCCAGCGTACACTGCACGCTGCGCAGGGTGTTCATTTCGGTAATCACCAAACCGTACTTGATGTGGGATGCCCGGATGGCGTTCTCGTCCATGTACTGGTCAATGGTCTGACCCAGCGGTTCGGTGTTCAGCCCGCCGCCGCGCAGAGTTTCCAACAAGAAATCACGCAGTTCCTCCGGCGTTTTGCCCTCTGGCAGTTCCAGCACGCCGTGGTTATCCAGGCTGCGCCACAGGTCTGCCGCTTCGTTCACCTTGCCCATCACAAACAGTGCTGCGTTCAGGCTGCCCACACTGGCACCAGTGATCACATCCGGCAGCCAGCCAAGTTCCATCAGTGCCTGATACACACCAACCTGATAACTTCCCTTTGCGCCGCCGCCCGCAAGCACCAGCCCGCGCACGGTATCATGTTCTTCTGCCATATCCTGCACCTCCCGGTTGTATCCCTCTATCTCAAATTGGTATTACTTATATCAAATGGGTATTACTTTTATGAATCACGCTTATTATAGCATACCCAGCCTGTAAAAGCATATATTATTTTGCCGAATTTATTTACCTCCTTGCAACCAGATTCTTAAAAGTGTATCATAAAAACAGCAGAGTTTATTTTTTGATCCCCCTCATACTGGTTTACCTGCTAGATTGGGCAGCATAGTAATCCAATCATTTTTCATCATCTTGCACACTGTGTTCGCCCATTAGGAAAAGGAGTTTATATTTTCATGAAAGATACCGCAAAAAAGCCGATCCTTGTCATTATGGCAGCCGGCATGGGCAGCCGGTTCGGTGGCCTGAAGCAGATCGAGGCCGTTGGCCCCGCCGGGGAAGCGATTCTGGATTACAGCCTGTTCGATGCCCACCGCGCCGGATTTGAAACGGTCGTGTTCATCATCAAGCATGCAATCGAAGACGCGTTCAAATCCACTGTGGGTGCCCGCGCCGAAAAGGCCGGGCTAAATGTGCGCTATGCGTATCAGGAGCTGGATATTCTGCCGGAAGGTTTTACCGTGCCGGAGGGCCGCATCAAGCCGTGGGGCACCGCCCATGCCATTTTGTCTGCTGCCGATGCGATTGATGCGCCGTTCGCTGTCATCAATGCCGATGATTATTACGGCCGCACCTGCTTTGAGCTGATCTACAATTACCTGAGCGCCGGGCACACCGGCCCGAAATATCCTTGGGTGATGGTGGGGTATCTTTTGGGCAACACGGTCAGCACCAACGGTTCCGTCAGCCGTGGTGTCTGCGTAACAGATGCTGACGGAAATCTTGACACGGTAACGGAGCGCACCCGCATTGAAACTTATGATAGCGGTATCCATTACACGGAAGACGGCGGCGAGACCTGGGTGGACCTGCCCGCGGATACGGTCGTTTCGATGAACATGTGGGGCTTTACCCCGGATTTCATCACCGAGGCCAAAGCCGGGTTTGTAGATTTTCTGCGCAGCAGCCTGCCGGGCAACCCGCTCAAGTGCGAGTATTACCTGCCCACCGTGGTAACGGAAGCGCTGGAAACCGGCAAAGCGGAAGTAAAGGTGCTGACCACCCCGGACAAGTGGCACGGCATTACCTACCGTGAGGACAAACCGGAGCTGGTTGCCGCCCTGGCCGCCATGCACGCCAGCGGTTTTTACCCGAAAGAGCGGCTGTTTTAATTACGGGGGATTTTTCAGCCTTTCTTGAACGAAAGGCTTCGGCGTAAGGACTTTAGGCAATACCGCTTTTATTGATATTTTTCATTTGCCGAATATTCTTATCATCCCCTATCTCCCCTTTTCCCCCTCAAACCAAAAACATCCCCGTTCCCTGCCGGTTTCACCCGGCAAAGGGAACGGGGATGCTTTTTACAGATTCAAACCCAATCAGCAATCACGCTGCATCAAGCAGGCTCACCGGCAACGGCGGGCTGGCCATCAACCCAATGGATAACCTTCTTGGGGCACTTGGTAACACAGGTGCCGCAGGAGGAGCACTTGGCGTAATCGATAACAGCAACATTGTTGACCAGGGTAATGGCCTGCTGCGGGCAGTTGCGCACGCACATGCCGCAGGCAATGCAGCCTGCCTTGCAGGCTTTCATCACAGCGGGGCCCTTGTCCTTGTTGGAGCACAGCACCGCGGGCTGCGGGGCCATCGGCTTCAGGCTGATGACATGGTGCGGGCAGGCTGCCACACAGGCGGAGCAGCCGGTGCACTTTTCACGGTCCACAACAGCGCTGCCGTTTACCACATGGATAGCGTCAAATTGGCAGGCGCGGGTGCAGTCGCCATAGCCCAGGCAGCCAAATGCACAGGCGCTGGGACCGCCGGCAATGGCAGCAGCAGCGGCACAGGTGGGAATGCCGTGGTATTCAAAGCGGGTGCCACAGTTGCCGTTGCCGCCGTTGCAGTTTACAACAGCGTGCAGGGCCGGGCCGCTGGCGCTCTCAGTGCCCATAATGGCGTTGACAGCCTCGGTGGCTTTGGCACCGCCGGGGGCGCACTTATTGGTGGGTGCGCCGTTTTCAACAATCGCTTTTGCATAGTCAGCACAGCCGGCATAGCCGCAGCCGCCGCAGTTGGCGCCTGCAAGGCATTCGGTGATCTGCGCAATGCGCGGGTCTTCGTACACAGCCATAAACTTGGAAGCCAGCACCAGAATAATGCCGCCCGCCAAGCCCAGAACAACAAGCACGATGACGGCGAAGGCAATACTATTCATCGATTTCTCCCCCTTACATCAGTGCGGCGATGATGTTTTCTACCAGACCGCCAAAGCCCATAAAGCTCATGGCAGTAATGGCAGCAGACACCAGCGTGATAGGCAGGCCCTTAAAGCTTTCCGGCGGGTTGGAGCGCTCCACGCGCTGGCGAACACCGCAGAACAGCAGCATGGCAACCAGGAAGCCCACACCTGCACCGGCGGCGCAGATCAAAGCCTCGGCATAAGCCATACCAAAGCCCTGTGCCTCATAAACCTTGGTGTAATCCTGCACAGCCAGGATGGTCACGCCCAACACACAGCAGTTGGTGGTGATCAGCGGCAGGTACACGCCAAGGGACTGATACAGTGCATGAACGTAACGCTTCAGCACAATTTCGATCAGCTGGACCAACACAGCGATGACCAGAATAAAGATGACCGTCTGCATATAGCCCAGGCCGTTGGCATCCAGCAAAAAGATCTGCAGCGGGAAGGTAACAGCGGTTGCGATCACCATGACTGCAATAACAGCCGCGCCCATACCAACGGAGGAATCCAGCTTTTTGGAAACGCCCAGGAACGGGCAGATGCCAAGGAACTGGACCAGAACATAGTTATTAACAAGGATCATGCTAAAGAAGATGGTAGCAAAGGTTGCAACAGTCTGGCTCATTCCTTAGCACCCCCTTCCTCGGTTTTTGCTTTGTCGATTTCTTCCAGCATCACATCGCCGCAGGTTTTGCGCTCAATGGGCTTGTTCAGCTTCTTTTCAATGTACACACACAATGCCATCAGGCAGCCGAACACGAAGAAACCGCCGGGGGCCTGGTTCATCAGGCTCATGCGGTCAATGCTTTCCGGAATGATGGTAATTCCCATCCAGGTGCCGTTGCCCAAAATCTCACGCACAGAGGACATGAGCAGCATGGTCAGGATGTAGCCGCAGCCCATGCCCAGGCCATCCAGTGCAGAATCCACAACGCTGTTCTTGCAGGCAAACATCTCGGCACGGCCCAAAATGATACAGTTGACAACGATCAAGGCCAGGAACACGCCCAAAGATTTGTACAGTGCGGGCACATAAGCCTGCAGTACCATCTGAACGATGGTAACGAAGGTTGCAATGATAACAATGTAGCACGGCAGATGCACTTTGGCCGGAATGACCTTGCGCAGTGCCGAAATAACGATGTTAGAGCAAACCAGAACGAACGTCATGGCCAGGCCCATGCCCAAAGCGCCGGATACCGTGGTGGTAACAGCCAGTGCCGAGCAGCAGCCCAGAACCAGGCGCAGAACCGGGTTTTCGCGGATGATGCCGGCGGTAAAAATGCGCCATTTGCTTTGTTTTTCAGCCATTTTAAGCCACCCCCGCAATATCATTATTGTAGCAGTCGATTGCGCTGTTGATGGCGCTGACAACTGCACGGGAAGAGATGGTAGCGCCGCCGATTGCATCAACGGGGTTGCCAACCTCTACCTGCTGGGAAGCGCTCCAGCCGACATAACCGCCGTAGAAGCTCTCTTCGCCCGTCTTGGAACCGATACCGGTGGTCTGGGTGGAAGCATCCACAGACAGAGCGGTCAGGGTGCCGGTGGTATCAAATGCAGCGTACACGGTAACCAGGTTGCCGCTGTAGCCTGCTGCGGTGGACTGCACAACAGCCATGCCGTCTGCGGTCTTAACTGCGCCGGTCACATTGGCGGTGGTAACAGTAACATCCTGCAGATCATCCGCCGTGGTGCCCTCCGGCAGAACGGACAGATAAGCCGCCAGGGTCTCAGCCTTGGTGTTGGCTTCAATGATGGGTGCGGTTGCGTCGTTCAGCACAGCCAGCAGCGCGCTGCAGACCAGGCAGATCACAACCAGAACAATGACCGGAAGAACCAGTGCCTTAAAGTTGGATTCCTGTTCCGGAGCCTTTGCATTGTTTTCAGCCATTATTCTTTCCCCCCTTTCGCAGCTTTCTGGGGCTTTTTGTAGCCCAGCGGGGTCTGGTGGCCCCAGGCGTTGAACCACGGGGTCATCAGGTTGCCCAGCAGGATGGCGAAGCTCATGCCTTCGTTCATGCTGGCAAAGTTACGGATCAGGAAGGTGACCAGACCGATGAACACGCCATAGAACAGCTTGCCCTTGGTGGTGAACGGGCTGGTCACATAGTCGGTCGCCATGAACACGGCGCCGAACAGCAGGCCGCCGGACATGCAGTCCAGCAGGGCAATGTACGGGTCACGGGTAGCCAGCAGGGTCAGGACATACATCGTGCCAACGATGGAAGCCGGGATGGTGAACTCGATGGTGTGGGTAAACAGCAGATAAGCCAGGCCCAGCAGGATGGCGATCACACAGGTTTCGCCCATCATGCC
Organism: Subdoligranulum sp. APC924/74; assembly: GCF_003324125.1. Taxonomy (NCBI): domain Bacteria; kingdom Bacillati; phylum Bacillota; class Clostridia; order Eubacteriales; family Oscillospiraceae; genus Subdoligranulum; species Subdoligranulum sp. APC924/74. The sequence goes on from NZ_PSQF01000020.1 coordinate 21,459, forward strand.
GCCATGGATGCCCAGCAACATATCCACAAAGCTGACGCTGTGCAGGTCAACGGCTGCGTTCAACGGGGTAGCGGATGCCAGGGCGTCCACTGACATATCCGGGTAAACGTAAGCCGTCATGCGGGAGGTAAAGCCCAGGAACAGCACGATACGGCCAACCAGCGCAGGGTTAGCAAAGTTATAGCCCAGACCGCCGAACAGCTGCTTGATGATAACAATAGCAACCAGTGCGCCCACAATGGCAATCCACAGCGGCATGCTGACCGGCATGTTCAAAGCCAAGATCACGCCGGTAACGCAGGCAGAAAGATCCCCCACCGGGTTGGGCTTGTGCATCAGCTTGCAGTACAGGTACTCAAAAACAACACAGGCAAGGGTAGTCACTGCGGTCAGCAGGATCGCACGCATGCCAAAAATCAGCCCCGACGCCACAATGCTGGGTACCAGCGCGATCAGCACGTTGCCCATCAGGCCGCGGGTGGTCGCATTGTCCCGGATATGGGGCGAAGCGGTTACGATCAGACGATCATCCATTCCTTATTTCCCTCCTTTGCGCAGTTCGCCCATGTACCAGGCCTTTGCCAGGCCCATGTTCTGGGCCACAGGGCGCTTGGCCGGGCAGGCAAAGGTGCAGCTGCCGCAGGCCACGCACAGATCCACGCAGCGTGCTTTCAGCGCATCAAAATCTTTTTCGGCAAAGTTTTCCAGAATTTCGACCGGTTCCAAACCCATGGGGCAGGCGGCAATGCAGCGCCCGCAGCGGATGCAGGGGTCAGGCTCCGGCAGGGTGGCCATTTTGCGGCTGAACAGCAGCAGGCCGTTGTTCTGCTTCAATACCGGGTAATCAGCGCTCGGCGAAGCACCGCCCATCATGGGACCGCCAAAGATGATCTTGCCCAGCTCAACATCCGGCTTAATGCCGCCGCATGCTTCGATCACATCGCGGTACAAAGTGCCGATGGGCACTTCAATGTTCTGCGGCTTGGCAATGGCATCGCCTTCCACGGTAACGCGCTTGGTGGTCAGGGGTACACCGGTCTTCAGGAACTTGCCCAAGGTAGAAACGCTGGTCACGTTCATGATGATACAATGTACGTCTGCAGGCAGGCCCGGTTTGCCGGAAGGACCGATCTGCGGCACTTCGCGGCCGGTGCAGGTTTCAACCAGCGTTTTTTCAGCGCCCTGCGGGTAGCGCATGGGCAGCGGCTTGACCGAAACGCCCTGCATATCGCGCACCAGGGAGCACATCAGATCAATGCACTCCGGCTTGTTTCGTTCAATGCCGATGATGCAGTTGGGAATGTTGCAATACTTCATGACGGCAGTAATGCCGGAAAGGATCGTATCACTGCATTCCAGCATCTCGCGCGTATCCGTGGACAGATACGGCTCACACTCAGCTGCGTTGATCAGCAGGGTGTCAATACCCTCTGCTGCCAGCTTGACATGCGTCGGGAAACCGGCGCCGCCAAGGCCAACCAGACCGCATGCCTGCACAGCTGCCATCAGGCTCTTTTTATCGGTCACAACCGGCGGCACACAGGCCGGGTCAACCGTCTGCTGGCCATCGGCTGCAATCGCAACCGCCTGGCAGGTAGAACCGTTGACCATGCGGAACGGTGCAACGCCCTCAACTGTGCCCGAAACGCTGGAATAGATATTGGCACTGACAAAGCCGCCGGCTTTGCCGATAAGCGTACCAACACAGACCTGATCGCCTTTTTTGACGACCGGCTCTGCAGGTGCACCAATGTGCATCGACATGGGAATGATCACGTGCGCAGGCGTGGCCATTGTTACGGTAGCCATCCCGGCCGTGCCCTTCTCATGCGGCACTGCGGCACCCTTGGCAGAGCGCTTCAGGGATTTAAACATGGACTCATTTCCCCCATTTCATTGTCTGCCCTGTTATGGAAAGCTCCGGAGCCGGTCATCCCGTCCCCGCTGATCACAGCGATCGCCGATACACCTTTTTATAAAGTCAAACCGTCATTGCCCCCACTGCCAGCCGAATCAAAAAAGCTGAGCCGCCGGGCCGATGCCGTTCCATGGCCGCAAAAACAAAAACCGCCTGCATTTATCAAATGAAACCCAGGCCGTTTTCAGGCTTTTGGGGCACACTGCCCCTTTACAAAAGATGTATTCTTTCCCAAAAGGCAAAATAAATACAGTATTATTGTAGCATTTTTGCCGTACAAGTCAAGAAGAAAGGGTCGCAAACCGCAATACAAAGTCGAATGTTTATACTAAAAAGTAAATTCTTTATGGGTTGCTAATACCGCCGCTCTGTTGGGCTTTCCACGGAAAATGCCTGTTGTGTATGTTGTTAATTTTTAGACATAGCGCATTGTTTCCTGTTGTTTCCTAAGGTGTATCTGAAAACAAAGAAAATGACGAATATTTCGCAGACACAAGCAGGATTTAAGTCAAAGAGCCTTGGAATCCTTTGTGGATTCCAAGGCTTTTTAACGCAAAATCCCGCTGCGCTTGTAGAAACAGACGATATTTTCGACGTTTCAGATACACCCTATGGATTTTCTGGGTTAAACACGCTGCGGGCTGCCGGTGTTCCCAATCCCCCGCCGCCTTTTGCGCAGCGGTTCATTGCCTGTTTTTGCAGCCAAACCGCTGCGGCAAGCCAGAGTAAAAGCGCATATATTTTGTCATCTCTTGAGTCACCCTGTATTTTATGCTCGTTGCTTCGTTATTTCCATATTTTATCAAAAAAACTTCAAAAAACGTGTTGACAAATGCCTGCCAGTCCGCTATAATAACTAAGCGTTGAGGGCAGCGCGAAAGCAAAGCTTCTTAACAAACATGCAATGGGGATTTGCATAATGGTAGTGCGACGGACTCTGACTCCGTTTGTGGGAGTTCGATTCTCTCATCCCCAACCACCGCAGCAGCAAAGTTGCTGCGGATTTTTTTTCGGGGTGTAGCGCAGTTGGTAGCGCGCTTGGTTCGGGACCAAGAGGCCGTGGGTTCGAATCCCGTCACTCCGACCACAAAAAGCTCTTTCACCGTCTGGTGAAAGAGCTTTTTGTTTTTCACGGAGTGACGGGATTCGAACAGCCCGCTCTCGCCACAGCGGGACACAAACAGTCCAGTGGACTGTTTGCGAGGGTGCGGGAGAATCCGCGCCCGTTTGCCGCATAGAGCTCTTTGGACGGTGCCGAGGCAAAACAGTCCGCGGAAAAACTCTCAGCGCGCCAACCAGCAAAACCACTCACGCATCTTTTTAAAGTTTTTCCCCGCCCTTCTACAAAAATCTGCCAAGAGCATTTTCAGCCCTTGGCAGCGAAGTCTTTATTTCACCATCAATAAGTTTTCATCCGGATTTTATTTGGGCATGCCTCATTCAATCGTTTCAAAGCAAACCGTATATCCAAGCTCTTCTACCAAATCATTGTCAACGATTTTTCTAATGATATTTTTTGCATTTTCAAATGCTTTATATCACTCCGTTCCAGATCAAGGCCGCACTTCCGGTTCAGGCAGCCGCGGCAGTAGCACAAAACTCCAATTTCTTTATTGGTCAGCATAACGCTCACTCCCCCCCCCCCATTTTATTTCGAGCAGTCGCCGTTTTTAATCCAGCCTGCCCATTTGTTCTTTCAAATCGGTCTTATTCTGCACAGCGGCTTCAATGGCAGCTGCCAGAGCCGCGGTAATGTCTGCCAGCGGCATGGCCGGGGTACCCGCAGCTTTGCCTTCCAGCTGGCTGGTTGCATACGGCACATGCACAAAGCCCGCCCGTATATGGGGATAACTTTGCACGGTATGCAGCACGGTATACATGACCGCATTGCAGACGTAAGTACCTGCCGTGTAAGACAGCTGGCAAGGATAGCCCTTTGCCTGTACCCCGCGCACCATGGCCTTGACCGGCAGCTTGGCAAAATATGCCGGGGCACCGTCCTGTACCAGCGGTTCGTCCACCGGCTGCGCGCCGTCATTATCTGGGATACGGGCATCCGCCAGGTTGATGGCTACCCGTTCTACACGCAAACCAGCAGCGCCGCCTGCCTGGCCCACATTCAGCACCAGATCCGGCTGGCAAAGTTCGATTTGGCGCACCACTTCTGCGGTGCCGCGGGTAAAGCTTGTCGGGATTTCCCGCTTGATGATCTGCGCCCCGGCAATTTCATCCGGCAGCATTTTAACAGCTTCGTAAGCCGGGTTGATGCTTTCCCCTCCGAACGGGTCAAAGCCTGTAACTAAGACTTTCATTTCACTTTCACTCTCCTCATCTTTTCAAATTATACCACACGTTTTTTCATTTTTCACTCCTATTTACAAAAACATCCTACTTTATTCAAAAAAATGACCACGCTCGCACTTAGCGTGGTCATTTCATTAAGGCAATACCGCATAATTCTAAGTGCCGATACGGCGAGCGAGGTGCGGCAGCTGCTAAGCCAAAAGCGCAGATAATACTGGATGTCTTATCGAGCATTTTGGCAACGCAGATGCCGTGCCGCAGCCGCCGGAGCGGTGCTTGAGCCGTTAGGCGGGAATTGTGCGGTATTGCCTTAACATATGTTACTTTATTTTTCCCTTAGCTGCTCTTCCAGCCCGGCGCGCGGGGTAATATAGACCGTTGTATAATCGTTATACAGCACCATGCCAGGGCGGGCGCCGTTGGCTTTCCAGATGTTGCGCACCTCGGTGGTATCCACCGGCACCTTGGCACCGCCATTCTGGCTGGAGTGCAGCACAGCCAGCTCTGCGGCCTCCTGTTTGGTGGTGTCCGGCACATCCTCGCCGCGGCTCATAACCACCGTATGACTGCCGGGGGCTTTCTGTACATGGAACCAGACATCCTTGCCGCGGGCAGTGTGCAGGGTCAGCTTATCGTTTTGCAGGTTGTTGCGCCCGATCAAAATTTCAAAGCCATCGCTGGAGCGGTAGCGCAGGAAATCCGCCGGTTTCTGTTTGCGTTCCCGCTGCTTATAGTATTTCAGGTAGCCCTGGCTTTTCAGCTCGGCACGCACTTCGTTCAGAGCCTGCTCGCCGGGGGCAGTCTCCACCTCATACAGAACATTGGCAAGGTATTCGATCTCATCCTCGCCCTCGAGCAGCAGCTTTTTCAGCATCTGGCCGGCGGTTTGCTTCTTTTTATAATCGCGGAAGTATTTCTGCGCGTTCTCGTTGGGTCCAAGGCGGGGGTCCAGGCGGATGGTCACATCCTCGCCGGTATAGTAGTTTTGCACGGTGGCCTGGCGGTCGCCTTTCTGGATGGCCCACTGGTTGGCCTGCAGCAGCTCGCCGTACAGGCGCAGGGTATCGGCTTTTTCACTCTGGGCCAGTTCCTCCCGCCGGGCGGACTGTTTGCGCACAGCGCGTTCGTACAGGTTATGCACCGCTTTGTACAGCTCGCGGCTCTTCTGCTTCAACCGCTCGGCGCGGTCCTTGGTGGCGTAATAATCCTCCAGCAGCTCGCTGTAGGTGGGGTACTGCGTTAAAATGGCCGCACTGCCGTACTGCTGCGGGATAAAAAAGCTGAACTCTACCGGCTTGTTCACACCGTCCGGCTGGGGGATGCGCACCGCCGTGGGGGTGCCGCCTGCAGCGTGTTCATCCTTCAGGTTTTCGATTGCGGCGCACAGGGCCTGCTTCTGCGCTTCGTCCAGGTCACAGGCCAGCAGGGGCGTTTCGCCGCCAAAGGCACGCCACACAGCCTCCCGCGCAACAACGGGGCCGACACCGCCAACCGCTTTGCCCAAAGCAGAAGCCACCGGCAGGTCTTTTTCGCAGGCAGCGGCCACCATGGCGGCGGCGCTGGTTGCCAGAAAATCCGGCTTATTGGGTTTGGGCGGCAGCGTATACGGCAGTCCGGGCAGCAGCTGGCGGATCTCGCTGTCCTCAAAATCCACGCGCTTGAGGGCATCGATGATCTTGCCGCTCTGGATCAGCACCAGGTTGGAGTAACGGCCCATCAGCTCGGCAGCCAGGGTATTGGTTACCAGGTCGCCCATCTCATTGGTGCACAAAAAGTCAAAAAACACAATACGGTCGCCGGGTTCCATATGCAGCCCTGTCAGACGGCCGCCGGTCAGGTGTTTGCGCAGCAGCATGCAAAAGCCCGGCGGGGTGAGCGGGTTTTCAAAGCTTTCTTTGGTCAGGCAGACACGCGCCGAGCCGCTGCGGGCAGACAGCAGCAGCTTGAACGTCTGGGTGCGAGTGCGCAGGGTCATCAGCACTTCATCCCGCGTCGGCTCAAAAATTTTATCAATTTTGGCATCCAGCAGGGTGCTGTTCAGTTCATTTGCGACCAGCGCAAGGGTCGCGGCATCCAATGCCATGGTGGTACTCCTTTTCTTTTGGGGCAGGGTTTTATGAAAACGACAGCATTCTTCTCACGCGGCAGGATGGGTTCATCCCACCCCATAGTGTTCAGCCGCCGCAGGGGTTACAGGTAGCTGTAAGGGTCAACATCGGCCAGGCTGGGGGCCACAGTAACTTCTTTGGGCAGGCGCTCGGTCAGAGCATCCGCCAGGGCAAACACCACCGGGTGTTCCGTTCCCCAGTGCCCGGCAACAACCAGGCCCACGCCTTTCTGCTTTGCCAAAATGGCAATGTGGTGGGCGGCTTCGCCTGTCACCAGGCAGTCTGCGCCCTCGTCAATGGCCTGCTGCAAATAGCTGCCGCCTGCGCCGCTCACTTCGGCCAGCTTTTCTACCGGGTGATCGGCTTCCACAAACTTGCAGTGGGTGTGCAGCATCCGGCTGCAGGTTTCGGCCAGCTGTTGGGCCGTGGTGGGCACGTTCAGCGTGCCGATGCGGCCGCAGTTATCGGCGAAATCCCGGCGGTTCTCAATGCGCAGCAGGTCTGCCAGCACATCGTTCACACCGCCGGGAGCGGCATCCAGATTGGTGTGCATGCAGATGGCCGAAATGCCGTTCTGCAGCAGCATTGCGGGCACATCCTCTGCCGTCACGCGGCGCAGCGGGTCAAAGATGACCGGGTGGTGGCTTACAATCAGCTCACACCCGCTTTCGGCGGCATCGCGCACCACATCGGCGGTAATATCCAGCGCCGCCATAATGGAGGTGACCGGGCGTCCGGCATCCACCAAAAGGCCCACGTTATCCCAACTGCAAGCCAGCTCCGGCGGGGCGATCTGTTCCAGAATTTCCAGTACCTGCTGTACTTTTACGGCCATAGTCCATCCTCCATTTCCTGTATCAGGGCATCCACCCCATCCGCCTGCGGGCCGGGTGCAAGGCCCAGGCGGTATTTTTTCAGTTTGACCAGCTGCTGTTCACGGTAGGCCTGGGCTTCGGGCTGGCCCTGCGTTTTGCCGCACAGGCAGGCAAGGCCGGTGGGCTCCGCTGCCCGGCCGGTATACTGCGCGTTGATCACGGTATACAGCCGCCCGGCTGCACGGCACAGTGTCTCGCTTTTTAAGGCAAAGCCGCGCTGGGCAAGGCCCTTGCGCAAAACGCTGTGCTTGGTGGCGGGTACAAAAACAAAGTTATACTGTTCGTTCCTCACCCAAGGGGCGGCATCCAGGATTTCCAGCACCGTTTCGGCCCCCATGCCGGCAATGATGATCTCCGTTGCCTCCCCCGGCTGCAGCACACTCAATCCGGAACCGAGGCGGAACTGGATCTTATCCGCCCAGGGGGCGCAGGTCATGCGGGCTTTTTGCAGCGGGCCTTCCCGCAGATCACATGCAAAAACAAGCGGGCAGCAACCGCTGCCCGCCAGCCATGCACTGAGTTTTCCATGGTCACACCCAATATCGGCGGCAATATGGCCGGGCCGCACATAGGCAGCCGCGGCGGCCAGCCGCGCATCCAGGTGCGGCACAGGCTTACAGGTGTGCAAAGTAGTCATTCAGTTCGGCGCACAGTTCGTCGGGGTCCACACCGTGGACCATGCAGGCCTGCTCCACGGTCTCACCATGGGCAGCCATGCAGCCCAGGCAGTGCATACCCGTGTTCAAAAAGATGGGCACGCAGCCCTGGGAAGGATCGTTCTGCAGGATTTCGGCAATGATGGTATTACGGGTAACAGTCATGGTAATGTTCCTTTCTGCATTATACAAAACGTATAAAATGATAATTTATGACGGCATCTGGAAGGTCGCGTACAAACCCGCGCCTTGCAGAATGACGAACGATGTCAGGCAGAGCATGGCAAATACCGCCTTGCGCTCTGCGGGCTTTTGCACGGCAACGGTGCGGTTGTGGTGCACCAGCGCCAGCACCAGCGGCAACACGGGCAACCAGTAGCGCCCCTGCAGGCCAAAAATAGTGGTGTAATTGATGGGGGTCCAGTTGAGCGCCGTGACGAACGAAAGGGCAATCACGCAGAGAACAATACCCCAAACGCCCGCTTTGGTGCGCCGGCCCAGAGGTACGGTCTCGCCCGCCTGCGGCAGCGCCGCGGCCAGCAAAGCCAGGATAAAGCCAACCCCCAGCACCCAGCTGGCATCCACGGTATACACAATGGGTTCGCCCAGGGCAGTGCCCAGCACGCCCTGCACCCACTGCGCCCCCTGCGCACTGAAAGAGCGCAGCAGCAGTTTGGCCGTGTTGGGCAGGTTGCGGCAGATATACCCGGCGGAATAGGTGTAGATGGAATCGCCGTTTTCCTGAATGGAGCCAACCAGCTGTTCCGGCGTTAAGCCGCCCCACATGTGGGTCAGCTTATACAGCCCAACCGGGATGGCCAACACCACAACCGCGGCAATGGCACCCAAAAAGATTTTCTTCTTTTTGGGGTCGCGGCGGATCTTCCAGTACAGCAGCGCCAGCAAAGCGGCACCAGCCGCGGCGGCACCACCGGCGCGCAGGATGCCCACGGTATCCACATCGCGGGCTGCATACAAAGCAGCGCCCATATTGACCTGCACCCAGCCGATAGCGGCCAGCACCAGCGCCAGAACTTTGGCAATGGGGCCAACCGGCCAGCGCTTGCCGGGCAAGGCAAGGTTGGCATCGGGAATCATAAAGATCAGCAGCACGGCGGGCAGATAAATTGCCTTGGCCGGGCCGATGAGCGCCGCCAGCACCACAGCAGCCACCGTTTCCGGCCAGCGGGCCGGGCGGGTGCGCAGGGTCAGGCAGAGCGCAGTAAAGCAGAAGAGATACCCCAGCACGGCGGCGTCCGCCGAAAGGCTGCCCGCCAGCTGCAAGGGCTGGGCCAGCAGTGCCACACCGGCAAAAATGCCGCGCAGCCGCTGGGGTGCAATATTGACCGCAGCCGCAGCCAATGCCAGGTACAGCGCCAGGTTGCACAGCCGCCCCAACAGCAGCATGCCATGGAAGCCAAGCCCCATCATGCGCGCCAGCGTAATGCCGGCAATCTGACCCAGGTAGAGCGTATTATTGATGGGGTCCGCCGTTACATAGGTATCGGAGCTGACAGTCGTTTCACCGCTGCAGCCCGCATCTCCCAGGTGTTCCAGCATTTCCTTGTAAGCGTAAATGCCGATATCACCGGTATGATTTTTGAAATAGGGAGCATCGCAGCTGCGCACCAGCAGCATATCATCATCGTCCGCCACCGGCTGGCCCAGCAATGTGCTGGACTGGCGGTAGCATTTGGCCAGGTGGGTGTATTCATCGGGGCCGACAAGGGGCGGCGTTAAAAAGGCAAACGCCACGCCCAGCACCGCACCGCACACCAGCACCACCTGCCACAGCTTGGCGCGGTGGGTGAGCAGGATAAAGCCCGCCACCACCGCCGCAAAGGTCAGCACGCCCAGCAGGCGGGAGATCACATGGGACCAGCTGCCGGAATCATTGACGACATACTGCAATGCCGGATGCCCGACGATGGAATCCGTCGTGCCGTTTGCATTCCGGCGGGTCATCTGCTGGCTGGTGTCGGCATCCGTCCAAAGGCCCAGCAGGTGGTACACATCCCAGTCATCGCCGGGGGTATACCACAGGCGCAGGGTCATGTTGGGGTTTGCCAGGTCATAGTCCGCTTCGGCATCGGCTGTGCCGGGGGCTGTATAGGGCGCATCAAACGTGATGGCCGCAAAGGTGTCATCTTTAATGGTAATGCAGTCCAGCTCACCGTTCGCCACGGCGTTGCCATCGGCATCCAGCAGTGCAGCGTACAGGGTGCCATGCCGGAACGCCCAATTATGGGTGGTCAGGTCCAGTCGAACCCCGTAAATGCGCTGCCCGCTTTTGAGCGGAACGGGCAGGTACAACCCGGTTGTGCCGTCATCCTGCGTTGCAGCGTCCGCCGTGGCAGGAATTACAACGGTACGGGTATAATCATCGTTGACGATTTCATACACCGGCTGGTTATCCACCCGCTGGCCAAGGTCAAACCCGGCCCACGCGGCCACAGCGGCAGCAGCCAGCGCCACCAGCAAAGTCAGCCACAGCAGGCGGTGCCGCTTGCAGAAATCTTTGATTTTTTGCATGAAGCCCTCCCCTGCTTTAGGTTGCTTACAGACAGTTTTATTATACATGATGATTGGCGAAAGTGCAATATTAGCCTTACTGCACTTTACTTTTCTCATTTTTCCTCTATCTTTTTAGGCTAGAGAATGATATCATCTATGTAAAAATCACATAAAGAGGTCGTGATATTGCTATAATTAACTGATACAAAAACACCCCCGTCTGCATTACCAGGCGGGGGCATGTTATTGCATTACGAGAAACGGTCGCGCAGGTTCTTGAAGAAGCCCTTGCGCTTTTCGTAGTTATCCTCTTTCATGCTGTCCTCAAAAGCTTTCAGGGCTTCGCGCTGGGCGCGGGTGACCTTTTTAGGGATCTCAACATCGACGATCACATACTGGTCGCCGCGGCCGCGGCCGTTCAGGTACTGGATGCCCTGGCCGCGCAGGCGGAACTTGGTGCCGCTCTGGGTGCCTTCGGGGATATGCTGCACAATGCGGCCATCCACGGTGGGCACCTCAACGTCATCGCCCAGCACAGCCTGACTGAAGGTGATGGGCACATGGATGGTAACATCGTACCCGTCACGCTCAAACATCGGGTCGGCCTTAACGGTAACATGCACGATCACATCGCCGGCCGGGCCGCCGTTGGAACCGGCATCGCCCTGGCCGCGCAGTGCAATGTTCTGGTCATCATCAATACCAGCGGGGATATTGATCTCCAGGCTCTTGCGCGCGGCGGTCTTGCCGGTGCCGCGGCAGGTCTTGCACGGGTTGCGGATAATGGTGCCGCGGCCGCCGCAGTGGCTGCAGGGCTGCTGGCTCTGCATTACGCCAAAGGGGGTGCGCTGCTGTGTTACAACATAACCACGGCCGCCGCAGTCGGGGCAGGTTTCGGGGCTGGTACCCTTGGCCGCACCGGTGCCGCCGCAGTCGGGGCAGGTATCCTGGCGGTTGATGGTGATCTTCTTGGAGCAGCCGTGGGCGGCTTCCTCAAAGGTCAGGATCACGCTGGCCTGAATATCATGGCCCTTGCGGGGTGCATTGGCGGTGCGGGTGGAAGAACCGCCGCCAAAGCCGCTGAATCCACCGCCAAATCCGCCGCCAAAGATATCGCCAAAGATGTCGCCCAGGTCCACGCCGCCAAAACCACCGCCGAACCCGCCTGCACCGCCGCCGTTGGCAGCCGCATAGTTGGGGTCTACGCCGGCAAAGCCGAACTGATCATAGCGCTGGCGTTTCTGTGGGTCGGAAAGCACATCGTTGGCTTCGTTGACCTCTTTGAACTTTTCCTCGGCTTCTTTATTGCCGGGGTTCAGGTCAGGGTGGTACTTTTTGGCAAGTTTGCGGTAGGCACTCTTGATCTCGGCATCCGTAGCGTTTTTGCCGATGCCCAGCACCTCGTAATAATCTCTTTTTTCTGCCATATGATCACACCTTTATGTGTTGAAGTAAGTTGACTTTTATTCCTTTCCCCTATGGGAACAGCCGGTTCTTTGTCCGTAAGGGCGTACAGCCTGTGCCTGCAAGCGGCAACGTGATTTCACTGCGGGCACACGCTGTGCGCCCCTACGGACGGGACGCAGCTTTGTGGGCTTAACCCCACAATGGCCGCCGCCGGAATTGCCTGGCGGCGGCCTTTTGGGTTACAGGGATGTTCCCCTGTTTATTCTGTTATCTTACACCTCGTGGAAGTCAGCGTCAACAGCACCGTCATCCTTCGGGGCGGAACCGGCATTGCCCGTGGGGCCCTGCTGGGCGTCAGCGCCCGGCTGCTGGCCCTGCTGCTGGGCAGCCTGCTGGTAAACCTTCTCGCTGATGGCGTAGAAAGCCTTCTGCAGGTCGTCCTGCTTTGCCTTGATGGCCTCAATATCGGTACCCTTCAGGGCTTCCTTCAGGGCGTTCAGCTTAGCTTCGCACTCGCTCTTCTCGGACGGAGAGACCTTGTCGCCCAGCTCGCTCAAAGCCTTTTCGGTCTGGAACACCATCTGGTCGGCGTTGTTGCGGGTATCAACATCTTCGCGGCGCTTCTTATCCTCAGCAGCATACTGCTCGGCATCCTTAACGGCCTTGTCGATGTCATCCTTGCTCATGTTGGTGGAAGCAGTGATGGTAATGCTCTGCTCCTTGCCGGTGCCAAGGTCCTTAGCGCTTACATGCACAATGCCGTTGGCATCGATATCAAAGGTAACTTCGATCTGGGGCACGCCGCGCGGAGCCGGAGCGATGCCATCCAGGTGGAAGGTACCCAGGCTCTTGTTGTCGCGGGCAAACTCACGTTCGCCCTGCAGAACGTTGACTTCAACGCTGGGCTGGTTGTCAGCAGCAGTGGAGAAGATCTGGCTCTTCTTGGTGGGGATGGTGGTGTTGCGCTCAATGATCTTGGTGCAAACGCCGCCCAGAGTCTCAATGCCCAGGCTCAACGGGGTAACATCCAGCAACAGCAGACCCTTAACGTCGCCCTGCAGAACACCGCCCTGGATGGAAGCGCCGACAGCAACACATTCATCGGGGTTGATGCCCTTGAACGGCTCGCAGTTCAGTTCCTTCTTGACAGCGTCATAGACAGCGGGGATACGGGTGGAGCCACCGACCATCAGGACCTTAGCCAGGTCAGAAGCCTTCAGGCCTGCATCAGCCAGAGCCTTGCGGACAGGGGCCATGGTGCGGTCAACCAGATCAGCGGTCAGTTCATTGAACTTTGCGCGGGTCAGGGTCATATCCAAGTGCTTGGGGCCGTTGGCGTCAGCGGTGATGAACGGCAGGTTGATGTTGGTGGAAGTGGCGCTGGACAGCTCGATCTTTGCCTTTTCAGCAGCTTCCTTCAAGCGCTGTGCAGCCATCTTATCCTTGCGCAGGTCGATGTTGTTTTCCTTCTGGAAATCCTCAGCCATCCAGTCGATGATGCGCTGGTCGAAGTCATCGCCGCCCAGGTGGGTATCACCATTGGTAGCCAGAACTTCAGTAACGCCATCGCCCATCTCGATGATGGAAACATCGAACGTACCACCGCCCAGGTCGTAAACCATGATCTTCTGGTCGGATTCCTTATCAATGCCGTAAGCCAGAGAAGCTGCGGTCGGCTCGTTGATGATACGCTTTACGTTCAGACCAGCAATGGTACCGGCGTTCTTGGTTGCCTGACGCTGGCTGTCGTTGAAGTAAGCGGGAACGGTGATGACAGCCTCGGTAACGGGCTCGCCCAGGTAAGCTTCGGCATCAGCCTTCAGCTTTGCCAGGATCATAGCGCTGATCTCTTCGGGGGTGTAATCCTTGCCGCCGGCGTGAACCTTCTCGGCAGTGCCCATCTTACGCTTGATGGAGGAGATGGTGTTTTCGGGGTTGGTGATAGCCTGACGCTTTGCAACCTGGCCTACCAGACGCTCGCCGGTTTTGGTAAAGCCGACAACAGACGGGGTGGTACGGGCACCCTCAGCGTTAGGGATAACAACGGGCTCGCCGCCCTCCATAACAGCTACGCAGCTGTTGGTAGTACCAAGGTCAATACCAATAATCTTACTCATAATATAAAACTCCTTTCATATTCCTCTTTCAGGAAACATGGAAATGTGAATGTCTTAATTTATATCTGAACGGGCTTTTGCACCCGGTTCATGCTTTGTTATTCGGCCACAACCACGGTTGCATGGCGGATGATCTTATCGCCGATCATGTAGCCTTTCTGGAACACGCGCACCACAGTGCCGCTTTCCTGGCCATCCTCTGCCGGAACCTGCTGAACAGCGTTCATAAAGTTGGGGTCAAAGGGCTTGCCCATGGATTCGATCTCGGTGATGTTCAGCGTTTTCAGAGCTTTTTCAGCTTTGTCCAGCGTCATCACAACGCCCTTTTTATAGTTTTCGTCGGTGCATTCGGCATTGGCTGCCATATCCAGCGTATCCAGAATTGCCAGGATCTGGTTGACCGCGTGGGAAACACCATCGTTGAACTTCTGGTCAGCTTCGCGGGCGGAACGCTTGCGGTAATTGTCATACTCTGCAGCGGTGCGCAGCATCTGGTCTTTCAGCTTTGCGTTGGCCTGCTCGGCGGCTTCCAGCTTTGCCTTTACGGCTTCCAGCTCTTTGGATTTTTTGCCGAACCAGTCTTTCTTTTCGGCCTTTTCTGCAGCGGGTTCAGCTTCCTGCTTATCGGATTCTGCCGCGGGCGCTTTTGTTTCAGCAGCGGCCTGTTCCTGTTCAGTTTCAGGCTGCTTCTTTGTTTCTTCGCTCATGTCTGCTCCTCCTTTTTACCGGACATTGACTGCCCTAACTTAATTGCAAAATAATTCAAAACGGGGATCAAGTGTTCGTACTCCATGCGGTTGGAGCCGATCACGGCCACCGTGCCATACAGCCCGCCGCCCGCAAGGTAACGCTTGCTGACGATGCAGAGGTTCGGCATGGCGGGCTCGATATCCTCGCCCAACGTGGCGGTCACTTTGCCGCTGCCCGGTTCGATCAGGGCGCGGGCCGCTTCGTTGTCAGAAAAAACTTCCAGCAGCGCGCCAAGGTTTGTGCGCACATCCGGCATCTTCGCCAGGTACTGCACGCCCTCCAGGTAAAACTGCGGGCGGGTACGAACCAGCGCTTCGGCGGCGAACACCACCGGCGCCAGCCTGCGCCCGGCGGAAAGCACCAGGCTTGCCGTCAGCGACGGGGTCAGATCCTCCGGTGCCACAAAGGTCAGGCTGCTGTTCAGCAGGCGGGCCATCTCATCGGCATCCTCCCGCGTCAAGCCGGTGTGGATACGCGCCACACGGGTGCGCACACCGCCGGAGCTGGTAACCGCCAAAACTGCGGCGGAATACCGCCCGACCTGCACGACCTCAAAATGGGCGATGCACAGATCCTCGGCCTGCGGGGTGGTAGCCACTGCGGCACAGCCGATATAATCGGCCAGTGCGCGGGCGGCGCTCTGCGCCAGCTTTTCGGGCTCAACGTCCATATCGGCAAACAGCCGGTCAATGTTTTCGCGGTCCGCTGCGCTCAGTGCTATGGCGGCGGGGGCTTCCAACAGGTGGTCTAGGTAGTACCGGTACCCCTTGGGGCTGGGCACGCGGCCTGCGCTGGTGTGCGGCTGCTCCAGCAGGCCAAGCTTTGTCAGCGCGGCCATCTCGTTGCGGAGCGTTGCGCTGGAAAGTGCCATGTCAAAGTGGCTGGCCAGCAAACCGGAGCCGACCGGCTCGCCGCCGGTAGAATAAATGGCAACAATCGCTTCCAGAATGCGCTGCTTGCGTGCATCCATCGTCATGCTGCCCTCATCTCCTTGTTTGCTTTTTCTTGTTTAGCACTCTCTCTTCCTGAGTGCTAAATTTATTATATCCCAACTCTTTGTTCTGTCAAGCCCTTTTCATAAAAAGTTTCAAACTTTAACAGATTTGACACAAACGCCGCGGCAAAGGGTGGTTTTTGCCCTCCGCCGCGGCGTTTTTCTGTTATTTTATCTTGGGCAATACCGCATAATTCTAAGTGCCGATACGGCGAGCGAGGTGCGGCAGCTGCTAAGCCAAAAGCGCAGATAATACTGGATGTCTTATCGAGCATTTTGGCAACGCAGATGCCGTGCCGCAGCCGCCGAAGCGGTGCTTAAGCCGTCAGGCGGGAATTGTGCGGTGTTGCCCTTGTTTTGCTGCCCGCCAGACAGCAGGGTGATGCCGGCCAACGGTTCATTCTTCCATCCACTTTGCTAAAAATGCCGCGGCAATGTTTACTGCGCGGGCGGTCTCGGTATCAGGGGCTGCATCCTGCGGGCGGCCGGTCAGCAACACACCGCCCTCCACATCCCCCTGCACCACAATGGGGCAGACGCATAGCAGCACCGTTTCCCCTTTGTCAAAGGCCGTAATGCGGCGGGCAGCGGTTTCCGGCGCGGTGTAAGGGCCGCGCATGGCCAGCAGCCGGGCGGCGGCATCGCTGATCTGCCGCCCCAGCAGCTGCCCTTTGCCCGTGCCGGTGGCGGCCACAATGCTTTCCCTGTCACACACCAGCACAGGGCGGCCCAGGTTTTTGGCCAGCACCTCGGCATACACCCCGGCCAGTTCACCCAGCTCCACCAGCGGGGAATATTTTTTGAACACCACCTGCCCATCGGCAGCGGTAAAAATTTCCAGTGCATCGCCCTGGCGGATGCGCTGGGTTCGCCTGATCTCTTTGGGAATGACCACCCGCCCCAGCTCGTCAATTCTGCGCACGATTCCTGTTGCTTTCATTGGGGTACCCTCCTGCCCTTCCATATTCTGTACAATATACCTATTATATGGAAAGTGCGGCGGTTTATGTATGGTTCGTGCCTGTTTTTTGTCAGTGCTTTATCCAGCCCTGCCAGCAGGGCATCATGCTGAACGGCTTGGCAATGTGGGCGTTCACGCCTGCTTCAAACACCTTTTTGCGGTTCCCCTCAAAGCCATCTCCATTTTGGAAATATTATAACGGAGCGCCGCGTAAATTTCAGGATATTGGTTTCCTGCCCGCCAAATAGCCGCCCGCACATTGTCTGCAGCCTTGCCGCCTGTACTATCCGGGTGGTATACTGATACCAATATATTTTGTGTGCCCCGCACACAGGGAACGAGGCTCCGCTATGGCTGAACTGCTGCAAACCACTCTGTGCTACCTGGAACAAAACGGCTGCTATCTGATGCTGCACCGCATTAAAAAGAAGAACGACGTCAACCACGATAAATGGATCGGTGTGGGCGGCAAGCTTGACCCCGGCGAAACTGCCGAAGCCTGTGCCCTGCGCGAAGTGTGGGAGGAAACCGGCTTGACGATGCAATCCCCCGCCTACCGCGGCATTGTGGATTTTACTTGCGAGCCATGGCCCGCCGAGCGGATGCACCTGTACACCTGCACCGATTTTACCGGCACGCTGACCGGCTGTAACGAGGGCACACTGGAATGGGTGCCCAAACCCGAAGTAGAGAACCTGCCGATCTGGCAGGGGGACAAAATTTTCCTTCGGCTGTTGGCGGAGGGCGCACCATTTTTCCATCTGGAGCTAACCTATCACGGCGATACCCTGGTGCAGGCGGTGCTGGAAGGCGAGACACTGCCCTGCGGTTGAACAGCCATTATAATAAAGGCAATACCGCATGATTCTAAGTGCCGATACGGCGAGCGAGGTGCGGCAGCTGCTAAGCCAAAAGCGCAGATAATACT
>NZ_PSQF01000195.1:0-657 GCF_003324125.1 Subdoligranulum sp. APC924/74
TTGGCAACGCAGATGCCGTGCCGCAGCTGCCGGAGCGGTGCTTAAGCCGCAAGGCGGGAATTGTGCGGTGTTGCCTTAGGCTCCCTGTGCAGGCATAAAACCGCCCGGCCGCTTGCAAAGGAGTTTATAACGTTATGATGATCGAACATATCGCACTTTATGTAAATGATCTGGAAGCCGCCAGAACATTCTTTATGAAATATCTGGGCGCAGCGTCAAACGATGGATACCATAACCCCAAAACAGACTTCCGCTCGTATTTCCTCACGTTTGATGATAGCGCACGGCTTGAGCTGATGCACAAACCGGAAATGCCGGATCAGCCAAAAGAGCTTTCCCGTGCCGGATATGCCCATATCGCGTTCCGCGTGGGCAGCCGTGAAAAAGTAGACGCCTTGACCGCAGAACTGAAAGCCGACGGCTATAAGGTCATCAGCGGCCCCAGAACGACCGGCGACGGCTATTACGAAAGCTGCATTGCTGCGATCGAGGGGAACCAGATCGAACTCACGGTTTGATCATATCGTTCCTGCATCGGCCGCAGGGCGCACCGTTGGGGGTAAATCTCCCCGCCGTTTTTAGGCAATACCGCATAATTCTAAGTGCCGATACGGCGAGCGAGGTGCGGCAGATGCCAAGCCAAAAGCGCAGATAATA
>NZ_PSQF01000196.1:0-614 GCF_003324125.1 Subdoligranulum sp. APC924/74
TTTTGGCAACGCAGATGCCGTGCCGCAGCCGCCGAAGCGGTGCTTAAGCCGCTAGGCGGGAATTGTGCGGTGTTGCCTTAGTCTATTTCTACAAACACAGCCGGATTTTGCGTTAAAGAGTCTTGGAATCCACAAAGGATTCCTGCGGCTCTTTGCCTTAAATCCTGCTTGTGTTTGCGAAATATCCGTCATTTTCTTTGTTTTCAGATACACCTTAGCGAAATCATGTCGAACGGCAGCAAAAAGCCGCAAATGTACTAAAATAAAGAACATTCACGGCCATCTTAAAGCAATGTATAAATATCAGAATAATTATTCGTCGGAGACCTTGGAACCTGGTAGTTGCCCGCGGGCGACGGTGTGAAGTTCCGGGACATACCGGGCGCTGGCACCCCACCCCATCGGCATAGCCGCCGGGGTCTCACTCCGCATCATCCCGAAACTTTCCCCCCCGCCGCCCTTGGTTCAGCTCAAATTCCTAATTTCTCATTTCTAATCCCTAATTGAGATAACTCCTACCTCCTACTTCCTAAGGCAATACCGCATAATTCTAAGTGCCGATACGGCGAGCGAGGTGCGGCAGATGCTAAGCCAAAAGCGCAGATAATACTGGA
>NZ_PSQF01000197.1:0-599 GCF_003324125.1 Subdoligranulum sp. APC924/74
TTTTGCAGTTCTTTCATGCGCTGCTCGGCGGTTTTCATTCCCTCCCGGATTGAATAGGCTCTATCACTGACAGAGGAAAGAGAAGCGTCCAGCTCGTCAAGATTAGAGATACCATGCTCGGAAAGATAGTTGACCGCCGCCGCTATGATTTTCAGTTCATCGGCTGTGTGCTGTTGTTGCCAACGCTGCGAATACTTCCGGCTCTTTTCTCTCTGAACGCTCAAATACTTCATCAACAGATTTGCAAGGTTGGGAGATTGCGGCGGCTGCTTCGGGGCGGTTTCCCACGCTTTGAACAGGTCGGCAATCCATTCTTTGAGCTTCCCAATCTGCGCCCGGATTTCCCGGATAAGGCGGTTTGTCTTTTGAATACTGCGGTTCAGTTCGCCTTTCTCGGTGGCGATACCTTTCTTCTCCATCTGGCAAGCCGCCACGCCCATGTGGACGGTGGGTATCTCGTCAATGCCGCGCTCGGCGTTGCTGCGGTGGTCGATGCGCTCCGGGCTTCCGTTCCTCTCCAAAAAGTCGTTGGTAAAGTCAGCCCATGCCTTGCGCCACAAGAGGGTGTTGTCCTTGTCGTTCCAGCCTGTAAGGTCAAC
>NZ_PSQF01000198.1:0-594 GCF_003324125.1 Subdoligranulum sp. APC924/74
ATCAAAACCGCCGTCAATGGCATCATCGGCTTCATCAATCGGATGATCTCCGCCGTTGTCACCGGCATCAATGCGGTCATCAACGCGCTGAACGGGTTGTCGTTCGACCTGCCGGACATATTCGGCGGCGGACATGTCGGGTTTCATATCGGCACCCTGACCGCCCCGCAAATTCCCTACCTGGCGCAAGGCGCAGTTATTCCGGCGAACCGGGAGTTTCTGGCCGTGCTGGGCGATCAGAGCCACGGAACCAACGTGGAAGCTCCGCTGGACA
Source organism: Subdoligranulum sp. APC924/74 (assembly GCF_003324125.1). Lineage (NCBI taxonomy): Bacteria > Bacillati > Bacillota > Clostridia > Eubacteriales > Oscillospiraceae > Subdoligranulum > Subdoligranulum sp. APC924/74. The sequence goes on from NZ_PSQF01000198.1 coordinate 275, forward strand.
CCATCAAGCAGGCTGTGGCCGAGGTCATGGAGGACCTGCAGGCGGGCCAGATGGCGGGCTTTGAAGCCGTTGTGGCCGTGCTGCGGGAGATCCTCTCCGCCGTGTACGGCATTGAGCTGACCGACGAGGACGTGGGCCGCGCCGTGCAGCGCTGGCAGCGCAAACAGGCCATTGCCACAGGAGGTGTGTAACGTGACCCTGACCAATCTGTTCCAGATCGATGGCAAATCCCTGTACGCACCGGACTGCGACATCGAACCGAGCTATTCCGACCTGGATTCCAGCGATTCCGGGCGCGACGAAGCCGGGTACATGCACCG